>NC_023497.1:0-33499 GCF_000400635.2 Amycolatopsis keratiniphila
GCGGGCTTTACCCCCCGTCAGGGGGCAAACATGCTTTCAGAATACGGCCAATTTCCGAAAACACCAGAGTGACTTCGCTCGCGAGGAACACAGCGCTACCTCGACCGATTCCGACCATCGCTCACGGCCTGGCGCGCTAGTCCAGGTTCTCGACGGGACCGCCGGGTGAGCCGAGTGCTCGTTGCGCGACGGTGGCGCTGAGGATGTCGCCGTCGACCGCAGTAGCTGGCGCGATCATGGCGAAGTGGTCGTGTGCATCGTCGCGGGTCGCGTGCAGGGAGACGTGGCGACCGTCGGGCAGGCCGTCGACGACGAGGACCCAGACGCTGGCGGCGGCGCGATCGCGCATCATGCGGCAGCGCAGATCCAGCGCGCCGCCGGGTGCGCAGCCGAGGCGCTCGGCGACCGCGAGACTGTCAGCCGCGAGACCCAACCGGATGCAGCGTCCGGCGATGTCGATCTCGGTGACGTCTGCCTCGGCGACCAGGTCGGCCATGGGGCGGCGGTACTTCCAGCCCTGGGTGAGGATCTCGTCGCGCTCGGCGGTCCACTTCCGCACGAGGTTGGCATCGAGGTTGGCCGCGGCGTCGAACTCCGGATCGGTGGCCAGCTTCTCGCGAAGGACGAGATCCGCCTCGGCCCGCAACACCCGGGCCTGCAGTTCCGGCGGGAGCATCTTCTTGCAGCGGGCCTGGACCGCACTAGTCCGGCGCTGCAGCGTCTGAGCCAGGTCGTCGAGCGGGACCCCATTGCGAAGCCCGTCGAGCAAGGTCGCGGTGTCCTCAGGTGACCAGGCCGCTCCCGCGCGGTTCGGGACCGGGGCGGGAGCGGGATCCGTCTCCTGACCGTCAGTGCTCACGCTTTCACGCTAGCGAGCACGTCCGACAACAGCGGCCATGTCGGCACGCCACCCGGAAGACGATCACCTGATTGGCAGATCGGGGAACCAGATGTGATCAGTCCTCAACCTGGATCCCCGGCGGCTGGTCATAGGTCGGAGAGGCCAAGTCCCATCGCGGCGATGACCAGTCGCCCGCCGAACGCGCCTTGAGCATCGGTCCAGACCGCGTCGGCCAACCCTTGGAGCTTCCTCGATGGTTCGTCGAAGTCGTGTCCGCCGACAACCACGGGCAGATCGTCCGCGAGATCCGGACGGCACGCGAGGTACGCCCGAAGCTCGCCGACGGTGAGCGGCTCCGGGGCCTCCGGCGTGCCGAGTGCGGGGCTGGAGGAAGTGTCGGTGTGTCCAGGCTCGGGAACGGGGATCTTCCGATCGCCGAGGTGGGCCTTCTCCAGCGTCGCCTTCATGTCGACGGCGGCATCGGACCTGCCCATCAGGTACCCGGCGTAGAGAACCGGATCGTCCTTCGTTTCCTGGAAGTGCTTGAGCTGTTCGGCGGGGAATGTTCGCTCCAGGGTCTCTTGACACGCATCAACCTGAGAACCCAGCCAGGTCGCGACGCTGACCTTCACCGTGTGCATCTTTCTGTCTCCTCATTCCGTCCTGGCTGCGGCGGCGACGCCATGAGGTCGTCGCATCTTGCCTGCCGGTCCAGCCGCACGGAGCAGCGTGCCGAGAGCGACCGACAGAAACAGGCGCAACAGCCCGCATCCGCCCAACATCGACACCTTCGGGTGAGCAGCGCCGTTGGTGCCGCTCCGCACTGGTTCGGCCAAACAGGTCTATTCGACCCAAGGACGCCTGTTGAAAAGCCGGTCGCTCTTCCTGTCGGGATTGACTTTGACCGTGATCAGTCAGTCCACCTACGAGGGAGCACGATGACGAGTCCGGAGCCCGAGATGTCCGCTGAGCTGTCCCAACTCCCGATGCGACTCAGCAAGGACTCCGTCTTGCAGTTCAGCCCGGATCCGGGCTGGCAAGTGGAGTTCAGGACGAAAGGCGGCGAGAAGACGTACACACTGCCGTCGATCGGCTGGGCTGTGGTGGTCCGCTGGACCAGCTACCTCGACGACGAAGAAATCGTCATGGAGGAAGGCTCGAATGCTGATAGCCACATCGAGCCCGTCGTCCTGGGCGAACAGGGGCCGCAGGCGGTCGCCGCCTACCTGGACGACGTCGCCGACCGAGAAGGCACAACGTGGAAGGTGACCCGGGTCGTCTAGGCCCCTTCGCTGGAAGCAAAGGGCGTGAATGTAGAGGTCCCGACGTTGTCGACGCTCTTGGACGACAACGTCGGGACGCCCACCCGTCCGGCCTGGTGCCGGACGCGCGGAATCATGCCGGACGGCACCGACAGTTCAGGACGAGCTCGCGGCAGACTCAGCGGAGGCGACGACTCCGTGGACGACGCCGAGGCTGATGCTGACGCCGCGGGAAATTTCTCGCAGGGACTGGCCTTCGGCGCGGCGGGCGAGGATGGCGCGCCGCTTGTCGTCGTCGACGACGGTGGGGCGGCCGCCGGTGCGGCCTTGGCGTGCTGCGGCGGCGAGGCCGTTCTTGGTCTTGCGAGAGATGTCGCGGCGGCGGTCTTCGGCCAGGGCGAGCGCCATGTCGAGGACGAAGTTCCGTTCGGTGTGCTCGCCGGCGGCGATCCCCTCCAGGACTTTCACCGCAACGCCCCGGCCGAAGAGGTCGTTGAGCACGATCAAGCCCTCGAGGAGGTTGCGGCCGAGCCGATCGACTTCCTGGACGGTCAGCAGGTCACCGGTGCGCATGTAGTCGAGCGCGGCCTGCAGGCCGGGCCGGGCGTCGACGGCGAGCGTGCCGCTGATCTTCTCCTCGTAGACCCGTGCGCAGATGCCGTCGAGCGCGTCGTGCTGCCGCTGGGTCTCTTGCTTGCTCGTGCTCACGCGCACGAGTCCGATGAGCGCCATCAGGACCGGCCGCGGTACTGGACGCCGAACTGGATCTCCTCGACCGGCGTGCCGCTTTCGACCAGCCGGGCCGCTTCGTCCAGCACCGGCTCGACGTGGTCCCGCATGAGCGTCGCGACCTGATCGGGCGTCAGCCCCTTGCCCGCCAGCATCGCGCCGAGCCGGGCCGTCTCGGCGGCGTCGCTCTTCCCCTTGCCCATCTCCACCCCATTTCGTTCGTAAAACGTGTTCGTCAAGGTGGTTCGAGCCTACCAGTAAATGAACGAGTTTCCGAACGCGGCGACGTGGCGAAATGCCGCGGCTTCACGAGCTGGTGTTCGTGTTCGGCCAACGATCGTTTTCCGAACACCTCGGATCCCTTTACTGGCAGGTGTAGACGTGCCCTTGGTCGTGATCGCCGGGGCGGACACAGTGATAGCCGTACGCGCTTTGGGCTTGACACATACTGGTGCTGGTGAACCATTCGCTGTTCTCGGCGAGGTCGGGATGGCGATCCCACCGGAGCCAGTGGGCTGTGCTCTTGTCACCGAGATGGATGTCGGTGGTGTCGATGAAGGCCTCGCACTGTCCGTCGTGGCCGGCGGGAAGCTCGCATGCCGCCGCTAGCGTGGCCCCATGATCGACATCGCCGCCCCGATGTGAAGGACATACCTGTGTGGGACACCCGATACGGCCCGGCCCTCCTCGCCGCCCGGCGTGAGCGGCTCACCGCTAGCGTGAGTTCCGTGGCGGATGGCTCCGAGGACCGGCGATGAGCGACGACGTGCTGGCGGTGGTGGGGTGGCTGACGCTGATCCTGCAGGCCGGGCCGGGGGATCGGGCTCCGCTGGGGGCCGCCGATCAGGTCGCGGTCACCGTCATCCCTTCGGATTTGACCGAGCAGTACCGGCCGCACCGCACGCACGGCTGGGACGGGCCGGTGGTGGAGGTGCTGTGGCGGGGCGGGCCGCTGGCTGGCACCGTCGCCGCCCAGCTCGCCGCGGTCGTCGACCCGCCGTGGCCGGTGACGGTCCCGGAGCGCGCGGACAGCCGCACCCATGCCGACGTCGTCGTCGGCGGGGTCTGGGTGTTCTTGCACGTCATGGACGCCGAACCGGACGACAAGGCGGTGACCGTGTCGTCGTCGCGGCCGCTGCGGTGGGAGGACCCGCTGATGCGCGACGGCGCCACCCGCGCGGTCACGATCCGCCAGCCGGATCCCGCGCCGGGCACCATCGCCGCGGCGGTCCTGCATCATCCGATCGCGCAGTGGCCGCCGAGGGGACGGCTGGTGGCCGAACCCCAGCACCGCATGCCCGACGGGGTCGACGGGATGCGGGACATCGCGTTCGGCAACGCGGTGATGGACGCGCAGATCCGGCTGACCACCGCCGAACCGGACACCACCGTCGACGACGCGCGGCGGATCGCCGACAGCGACGTCGCGCGCACGGGCAAGAACGGCGGCGCGTCCGCGGTCCTGCTGCCCGACCAGCGGGTGTTCGTGCAGATCATCACCTCGCCGCTCGCCGCCGGCGTCGAGGTCATCGCCGAACTCGAGGACTCCTCTCCCCCGCCGTCGACGGGCAAGACCCCGGACGAGTTCCTCAACGCCTCCATCGTCCAGCTCCAGCTCAAGACCTGGCCGGGCCGTGCCTGGACCTACCTGCCCACCGCCCTAATGGACGTCCTGACCACCTTCGACGGCCCGCCCCCGACCCGGATCGTCCTCCGGCCGTTGACCCCGCTGTTCGACGGCGCCGACGCCGTCTACACGCTCGCGATCACCGAAACCCCACCCAAGATCCCGCTGGACATGCAGCGGCACTTCACCAGCACACCGACCGACGACGACTTCGGCTCACCAGGTCATTGGTGAGCCACGGTGTCGACGGGCAGTTCGTCGACCACGCTCCACCGGTAGATCCCGGCGTCGACGTCCTGCTCCAGGTGCACCACCAGCAGTGCACGCACTGGCCAGGACACGCGCTCCGGCGGTGATGGCGGTGCGGGCAGCTGCAGGGCGGGATGGTCTTCCCGCACGTAGGCCAGGCCGAGGTGCGGGCTCGCCGGAACCGGCCCGGCCACCGGAATCCCCAGCCGCGACGCCGTGTCCCGGGCCAGGTGACCGGCCGCGGTGACCGCCTCCGCCCCGCCGGACAGCCCGACCGACACCCCGGTCCGCCCGGCCCGCGCCGCCCCCAGCACCAGCGGCTCCCACGCCGCGGCCGCGACCCCGGCGCCGACCACCGCCCGCCACGCCCGGTACGTCTCCGGCACGATCTCGTCGACCGGGCCCAGCGTCACCGCCGTGACGTGCAGCCATTCCGGCGGGATCACGCTCACCGGCGCCCCGGCCAACACGTCCTGCATGCCGCGCGCCGCCGCCGCGACCCGCTCGTCGACCACCGCGATCAGCGACAGCCGCGGGCCCGGCCGGTCCCACCGATGAACCCGGAAATGCACCTCCACACCGTCCATTGTGGTCACCTTGAAGGCGAGTTCCTCTAAGAAGGCCTAAAAGGCTCTGCGCTCACGAGAGGTGCTTCCTCCGGTTGGGCAGGTCACGATCTCACCAGTCGCCCCGGTGATGTTCGACGATTTCGTTACGCTCGGGGATCTTTTGGCGATGGTTTGGGTATGACCGAGGCCGCCGACGCGCAGGAATCCGCACCTGAGGAGGTGTGGCCGATGCTGCGCGCCTGGGCCGAGGAGATCGTCAGCGCGGACTACACCGACGCGGTGTCGCTGGAAACACTGTGCGAGCTCTGGGAGAACCGGCCGCGCCCGCTGCAGCTGCCGACGCTCGCCGAGGAGATCACCAACCACTGGGTCGGGGCACCCGCGTGGGTGCCGGACGAGACGTGGTCCGTGCCGTATGACCACGTCCGGCATCTCCAGCAGCACCGCGGCCGTACCTCTGGCTGGCACCCGCCCACCGCCGCCTGAGCACCCCACAATGTCCTGGTGTTGTCCAGTTTTTGTCGTCGTTTTCAGGCGCGTGCATGCCGATGATGAAGAGCATGACCATCTCGGCGAGCACCTCGACGACTGAGCCCTACACGGTGTCGGCGGCCGCGCCGGGCGCCTGGTACTGCCGCCTGCAGGTTCCCATTCGTAGTCCTGGTCCGTGCGCAGGAGACCGAAGCGCCGGGCCAAGACGGCGCGGGCGAGGTCTTCGGCGGTGGTGGCCCGCTCGATCCCGCCCGCATCGCGGTCTCCATGGACCGGGTGCAGTTCATACGACCAGCTACGGCCGTCGTCGCTGGTCTCGATCAGCCAGGTGTATTCGTCGCCGTGGTCGGCGGGGAGGGTGTTGTGGGCCACTGGTCGAGTCTGGCTGGTGCGCTTCGGACAAGGACTCAGCGACGTCCCGATACCCCACCAACGTGTGAGCCTTTGACCTGTGCCGTCGACAGCAACGACGGCTTCGCGCGTGATTCGCCCGCTCGGCCGCTGGTTCCCGCCGAGCGGGGCTGCGACCGTGGAGATCATGGCCGTGTCCGAGGAACCGACGTTGTTCGCGCTCCCGTTCACGCGCGCCGACGGGCGGGAGCCGCTGGGTCCGTTCCGCCGTCGGCTGGCCCACCACCGGACTGTCGAGCCCGTCGATCCGGAGACGCCAAAGGCGTGGGCGGCCGCGCACGCCGGCGCCCGCGGCCGCGCCCCGTCCGGCACGATCCACCTGGTCACCGGCGACTGGCTCCCCGTCTGCGGAGCCGGACTGAACGGCTGGGATCCACGCGGCCTGCAGGCGACCACCGACCCGGTGACCTGTGTCCGGTGCGGCGGAATCGAGCAGCGCCGCCACCCCGAAACCCAGCTCGCGCTCTTCTGATCCGGGCCTTCGAGCACGCAGATCGGGGCGAACGCGGCAGGTCACGACCGCGCTACCTCATCGGGAGTTAGGGGCAACAACACGTGTGTCATGATGGCCCGGTCCGATAATTGCGGACGAGAAAGATCGTTTCTTATCCGATTGGACGACGTGGAGCGGGGCCGGCCCCCGAAAGGACCGACCCCGGACGTGGAAACAGGTTGTTGCGCTAGCTAACGAGAGTTGCGACCTCTCGCAGCAGCGTCGCCAGTGCGATGAGGGGCGGGGTGGCGTTCGCCGCCACGCTCCTCATCAGGCGAAGCCGCCTGTTCCGGTTGCTGCACTTTCTGCAGCGCGACCTTGCGGTCATCGATATCTCCCTCCTCCTGGCCATGGGCCAGAAATGAAGAGACATCCCCGGGATGTCAGTTTCCCGAACCTCGAATGAGGCCTGGGAAGTCGACTGCCGAGAACCTTAGCCGCCTTCGCCGTTGGCACGGGGGTGACATCACGGTGACACCATCATGACGTCACCGACGCCGCAGTGACGTCATAGGATTTCGGTTCCGCCTCTGACGACGAGCAGCCTGGTGAACGTGGTCTTCATCGCACTGGACCCCGAGGAGCAGGTGGAACGGCGGCGGTGCGTTGAAGGTGCGCTGGCTGCATGCCCAGCCGCGCGGGCTTCTTGTTCTGGTCCTGCTGCATTGCTGGCTCGTGCGATCGTGGCTTCCCCGTGGACACACGCGAGGGGACCTTCGTGGCGAGTTCGGCGGCCCGGATCGTCAAGGCCTCGCTCGCGCGGTGCGCGGCCGCCGCGGCGACCGCCTGGTGTCGTTGTGCTCGCCAGGCGGCGATCTCGGCGACCAGACCGGCGAGCGCGAGCACCAGGGCGAGCGCCGCGACAGCGTGGCCCCGGTCTCCTCCGGTACGCGCCAGGCGCCAGGACGTGCTGCGCAGCTCGATCGCGGCCCGGCTCCAGCGCGCGGGTTGTCCCCGGCCCGGTGTGCGGGCAGCGCGTTCGAACTCGTCGGCCGCGCGCACCAGGGCGGGCCGGGAATCGCCGTGAAGGTGGGACAGGATCAGCAGCATGTCGCCGGCGGCGTGCGCGACACCGTCGACGTCGTGGCCATCGGCCACCGCGGCGCGGGCATGGTCGACGGCCTCGGGCGCCGCGGCCCAGACCGCACGTTTCTCGGCCACGCTGAGCCGCTCCTGGTCGCCGACCGGCGCTGGTGCGCTGGCCCATCGCTCGGTCAGCCGTGTCGCGGACAGGTCGGAGGCCAAGGAACGGCCGCCGAACCAGACCAGGTTGTCGCCTTCGTCTGCCTCGTCCCACCGGATGTAGTCACCACCTGCGGCTACCGCATAGCCGAGCAGCTGACCGTCGACGCCCTGCCTGGTTCGTACCCGCACCGTGCCGTTGGCGTCCAGCAACTCGAGGAACTCGTCCGGGCCGGTGGCGCGGGCGGCCGCGGCGCGCACGATGCGGCGCAACCTGTCGCGACTGGCTTCCGGACGATGGCGACGGGCGGCCTTCTCGTGTTCGGCGCGGGTGGCAGTCCGGGGTGCCGTCTTGTCGGCCGGGGTCGTCGGGCGCAGACCGTAGCGCTGTTCGGCGGCGAGGCAAGTTTCGCGGACGCGCTGGTAGTCCCGGCGCGGATGGACCCGGCGCAGAGTGTCTTGGCGGACCAGGACGGCGGCGACGTGCACGTGATCGGTCGCGTGCCGCACGGCCACCCACCGGCACGCGCCCGGGTCGTCGCGGCCAGCGATGCCGGTCCGGTCCAGCAGATCAGCCACCACCTCCGACCACTCAGTGTCAGACAGTTCGCGGTCTTCCGGGGCGGTCCGCAGCGAGCAGTGCCACACCGGGCCCTGCGTCCGCTGCCCGCCGTCGCGGTCTCCTGGTGGCTGTTGCGGCACTCCGGCCGCTGCCGCCGGGGCGGTCAGCGCGGCCACCAGGCCGCCGACGTCGAACCGTCCGAGCGCGGTCTGGGGTGGCTGGTGCAGGTGCGGGCAGCCGTCCCAGGACGCGATCGTGTGCTGTTGCGTGTGTTCGTGATGGCGGCCGGGTCCGAACAGGTAGGCGATCAGGCCGTGCGCGCGCCACCCGCGTACGACGCGGCCGATCACAACCGGGTCCGCGCGTTCGTGGTCAGCTGGTCGAGTTCGGCCAGGCCCTCGTCGGCGGCCGCGAGCACGGTCTCCACCCGCCCGGCGAGCCGGGTCAGCACGTCGCCCGCTGGCCTCGACCGGTTGCTGTTGACCTCGCGGGCGATCTGGTTGGCCAGCCGACCGACCGCGGCGACGTCGCCGCGCAGCCCGGCGAGGGTGGCGCGGTGCTCCAGCAGCTGCGCCATCACCTCGCGCCAGTCGGCCGGGACGACGTTGAACTCGGCGGCCAGGTGCCGGTGCACGACCTCGCTGGCGTAGGCGCCGTCGGCGAGCTCCGCCCGCGCGGCCGCCACCGCGAGCAGCATGTAGTCGTTGGTCGTGAGCCGGACCTCCAGCACGTGCGGGTAACCACCCGGCACGCGCGGCCGGCGGCCGCGATGTCGTCGTGCGATGTTGTCGGGCATCTGCCCCACCCCCATTGAACGAAGCCGACCCGGCCGCGATTCGCGCATCGACCGGAGAGGGGGCTCCGTGTCGGCGCGCGGCGGCCGGACGACATCGGGCCGAAGGGGGGTACGGCCGACGTCGCCTTCGATCATGCCAGCGGCCGCGCGGCCTGAGCGCTTACCGGGGTTTATCTCCTATCTCGCTACCGCCCCGGCAGGAGCACACGAGGTCAGAGCTTGTACCGGTTGCGCAGCCTCGACGAAGAAATTCCTGGGCAAAACCCGGTCGCCATCGCCCCTGCCAACGACCGATCCGATCAGCCTGGTTCTCCGGGATCCGCTTAAAGTGGATCCCCCTCTGGCCGCTGTCCGGCGCGCCGGACGTGCGCGGACGGCGGGCACGGGGGATCCACCGGTGTCCCAGACTCGCTTGCCGATCAACAGCGACATCATCACGTCGGCGCGCGGCCGGTCGCTCCCGGCGTCGTTTGCCGTCGCCGGTCGCTCTTCTTCCCGCCTGCTTCTGCGGCTTCCCGTCCGGCTTCCCGCTAGAGCGTCAGCCCCGGCGGCCGGGCTTGTCGCAGCGAAACCCGCACGCGACCCCTTCCGATGTGCCGCCCGACATCGGGTGGTGTCACACCCTGACGTGGCACAAGTACGGCGGCCCGGCGGGCCGACGCCGCGAAGAGGCGAGGTGAGACGGCTGGTGCCCGCGATGACGGCGATACCTTAGTCCACTGTGACGGCGATACCTTAGACCAGAAGTCGTTTCGTTGTGACGGCTCAGCGGTGCTTGCGCTGCTGGCGTTCGAGCGCGCGACGCTGCTGCCGCGAGAGCGTCCCGCCGGCCTGAACGCCCGGTGCAGACTGCTGGTGCACCGGCGGCGTGGTGTTCGTCGGCTCGGGATTCCGCCACGAGAATGCGTCGTACAGACCCTTCACCGCTTCCGCGAGCTCCTCGAAGTCGTCCTTGCTGCGCACCAGTGACCACGGCTCGTCACGCACCTGGCGCTCCAGCTGCTCCAGCAGCGGCACCCAATCGCCGACCACCCGCGGCACCACCGAAGCCGGAACCGACCTTTCCCGCTCGACGACGCGCTCCACAACCTCGCGCACCACCGTCGGCATCGGACTCTCCCGGCCGAGCTTGGACGCCGCCCGACGCAGTTCCCACGCGCGGCTCCGGCACGACGCCGAGCAGAACTTAGGCCGCCGCCCCTCCCCCACATACCTGACCTCGGCACCGCAATAGGCGCACTCGATGCTCACCAAGCGCTCGCGAATCTGCGCCTCGTCCTCGCCCATAGCCTCCTCTTAACCGCGGCCCTGGCCGCGACGATACGTCACAACGAAACCTGCGTCATTGCGATGCAAGAGGTGCTGTGCTTGTTGATCTTGGGGAGCGTGGGGAAGGTCGGCAGGGCGAGGCGGCGGGGAGATCCGGAGAAGGCGCGGCGATGGCGGCGAGGGGAAACGGTGCAGGTGGGAGGTGTGCGCGGCGGCAGGCGGGGAGCCGGGAGCGGATAGTCGCGTCCCTCATCCGGCGGCGCGGGCGCGGCCGGGCGGCTGACCGAGGCCGGAATTTCGTGACGATACCTTAGCTCAAAGTTGTTGATCTTCCCGCAACCGGACCATTGTTCCGTTTCGCGTCGGCGGATAGTCTCCGTCGGCCGCCAGGCCGACCTTCGTCCCGCCCTGGCCGGTTGCCCGACGCCGGTCCCGCGTCGGCGCTCCTCCCGCGCCGGCTGCTTCGACCCGGGTTCGACGCGAAAGGGGCGACGTCGGTTGACGTCGCCCCTTGTTCGTCGCCCTCGGCCTGGCGCGGTCAGATGTGGAGCGTGCCGTCGCGGATCAGCTTCGGCGCGGTCTCGAGGATCTGGGACCAGCAGCGGTTCACGAGCGGACGGGCGAGGGAGCGGGCTTTGCTCTCGGAGAGGCCGCCCTTGATGTCCTTCCGTACTTTGTTGAAGCGGCCGATGTCCCAACTGGAGTTGCCGCGTTTGGCGCGGCCGAGGTTGTTCGCTTTGAGCCAGCGGTCCTCGGCTTCGAATCCGGCCCACAGGCCGATGGCGAAGTCGCGGTTGTCGGGGGCGAGGACGCGGACGTCGACCCAGCCTTCGTCACCGGTGTGCCGGATCTCCCGGATGGTGCTGCCGGTGAGTTTCCAGGCGAAGGCGTGGCCGAGTTCGTGCACGGCGATCTGCAGCTGCTCCGGATCTTCCGGGTCGCGCTTGGTACTGAACAGTCCCATCCCGGTCACCGGCCCTTCGGCATGTGGCGGAGCATGCCCGCGATCGCGTCGTGCTCGGCCTGGTCGACGGCCACCTTGAACGTGGCCTTCACGAACACCCAGGTGCGCAGGTACTCGAACCTGACTTCGGGGTTGGACGGCATCCACTTCGCCGGGTCCTTCGAGCCCTTCTGGCGGTTGGATTTCGCGGTGACGGCGACGAGGACGTCCGGGTCGTTGGCGTAGGCCTGGCGCTGGGCGGCGGTCCAGCCGCGGGTGCCGGAGCGGGTCATCTGCTCCAGCGGGACGACGTGGTCGACGTCGAGGGCGGCCGGGTCGGTGACGGTGACGTTGTCGTAGAGGCTGTGCCAGATGTTGCCGTGTCCGGCGAGCGGTTCGCAGGTCGCGGGGTCGCGGGTGACGGCGGCGTGCCCGGCCGCGGTTTCGTTGCGGCCCTGCTGGATGAGGATCATCTCGCGGGTGTTGCAGCCCTTCCCGGCCGACGGCTGCGGGATCCAGTGCTTCCAGTCGTCGCGGTCGTAGTGGGCGCCGGTGTCCTCCGGAGCGATCCGCAGGGTCTTCAGCAGCGCGAGCGTCTCGGCCGGGGTGGTGGGCATCCGGTCCGGCGCGGCCGCCGGCGACGGCGTGCTCGTCGACGAGCTGGCGCCGAGCGCGGCGGTGCCGCCGGTGACGGTGGCCTCGCCGGGCGCGCAGGCCGCGGTCGCGGTGAGCACGGCGGCGGTGAGCAGCGCTCCGGCGAGCGGCCGGATCCTGGTGGCGGTGGTCATGCTTGTCCCCCTCGGAACTGGGTGTTGAGTTCGGACACGGCGGCGAAGCCTTCGGCGAGCAGCGCGCCGTCGGTGAGGTTGGTGACGCGGTGGTGGCACTCGCAGACGAACTCCGTGGGCACCGGGTACTGCCGGACGCTGTTGCGGTAGAGCGCGACCTTGAGCGGGATCCGGACGATGACCGCGCGGGCCGGGACGTCGTGGGCGCGGGCGAGGTCGAGCCAGGTCCGGCGGTCGGAGACGGTGGTGGAGGTGGCGTCGATGGTCACGGCGGCGCCGGCGTCGAGCAGGATCCCGGCCTGCTCGACGACGTGGTCGACGGCCTGCGGCGTGACGCTCTGGTCGTGCGGGCCGACGCCGAACTCGCCGCGGGCCTCGTCCAGCGACAGGATGTTGTCCATCCGCCCGGCTTCGAACTCGCCCTTGAGGAAGTGGCTCTTCCCCGCGCCGGGGATGCCGATCATGACCGTGATCGAGCCGGTGCTGGTGTCGACCGGCCGGGGCGCGGTGGTCATCAGGAGCGGGTGTTCCACGGGGTTCCTCCTCGGTTCGCGGTCGGTGCGGTGCGGGCCTGGACCTGGTCGGAGAGCAGCTCCATGGCCTCGGCCGGGGTCTGGTCGGCCGGGAACGCGGGCAGGTAGGCGTTCTCGGCCCAGGGCACGTGCCGCAGCAGCGGCAGGTCCTGTTCGTGGATCTGCCAGCGGGTCATCTCGCAGGGCAGGACGCCGACGGTGTTGAGGTAGAGCACGACGGGGTAGCCCGACGGCCCGGTCTCGGCCCAAGTCAGGTAGGCGGTGGCCTCGGGCGCGGCCGCGAGAACCGCGAGCAGCTGCGTGGTCGTGCGTTCCTCGGCTCGTTTCTCGTCGAGCTCGGCGACCTTCGCGCCCTGCTGCCGGGCCCAGTCGTCGAGGAAGTCCCACAGATCAGTGCAGGTGGCGTAGGACGGGTCGACGATGGTGAGCTGCGCGGCACCGGCGATGGCGCGCAACGCGGTCCGGTTGCACAGGGGCCCGTAGAAGCGGCGGATCCGGCGGCGGGTCCAGAAGCCGCCGAACGACGTCTGCAGCTCGCCGTGCAGGGTGGTCACCGGGATCCAGCTCTCGCCGGGATGGGCGAACCGGCTCACCCGAGCCGCCGGCGGATCCAGGATGACCTCGAACCCGGCCTTCCTCGCCTCCGCCGCCAGCGCGGTGGCGCGGCGCTCCTCGAGGAACCCGGTCACCGCGGCCCGCTGCGCCCACGCACCGGCGTCCGGCCCGTCGCCGGACTGGTAGCCCGGCTGCGAGCACTGGGTCAGGAACCCGGCGCGGTTGGCCCGCGCCAGGGTCTCGACCAGCGGCTCTGTCTCGACGTCCGGTCCGTATCCGGGCTGGTAGCCCGGCTGGGAGCCGATCTCGCCTTCCAGCCACCGCGCCGTCAGCCGCCCGAGGTCGAGCAGCGTCTGCGCAGCCCACCAGCGCCCGCGGTCCGCCCGCGTCACCCGGCTCACTGGCCCTCACCGGCTTTCAGTACGCGCGGAAGGTGGATGTGCCGGTGCTCGATTTCGACGACGCGGCCGCGAGCCTGCAGGTCGTGGGCCAGCAGCTCGACGAGGGAGGCCGCGCGGTGGCGTCCACCGGCGCAGCCGATCGCGATCGCGCGCGGCCCGGCCGGGAGGCGGGAGTAGTCGGCGAGGTTGGCCAGCAGCTCACGGGCGCCGGGCGTGTTCAGCACGACGGTCTGCACGCGGGGATCGCGGCCGTCGAGGTCGAGGATGTCGCGGGCGGCGGCGGGGTCGCGCAGCCGGTCGCGGACGTCTTCGGTGCGGTCGGCCCGCGGCGTGGGGGCGCCGTCGAGGTGCAGGTAGCCGAAGGAGATCAGCCTGATGGGGGCCAGCACGGCGTCGACGAGGGCCAGGGCGATCGCCTCGTCGATCGCCGCGGTGGCGTCGGCCTGCGTGCACGGGCACGACGCGTCGTCCAGGTGCCGGGCCGACAGCAGGAACACGAACCGGACGTCGCCCGCCTCGATCTTCTGCTCGCCGACGAGGCGAGCGACCCGGCACGCCTGCCGCCGCAGCACGCCGTGGTGCTTCTCGTGCATGTCCCTGACCTGGGCGAATTCGGCGTCGAGGTCGACCTGCAGGATCTTGAGGACGTCGACGGAGCCGAGAAGGGAGCTGCTCATCGCGCGACCTCCCGGCGGGTGGCGGCCAGCGCGGTGACGATCGCGCCGATCGGGAGCTGCAGGGCTTTGTGCGCGGCCTGGTCCATCAGTGCACGCCCGCACACGCCACCGGTGTTGAGGTCGTGGAACCCGGTCTTGCCGGTCGCCGCGGCGAACCGGCGCAGCGGGCGGCCGTCGTCGATGACGCCGTGCAGGACGGCCTCGGCGAGCTCGCCGTAGACGAGCGCGCGGAGCGGGACGTCGGTCCCGGCCGCGCGGCAGACGGCCAGCTTGGCCACGAGCTGGGTCGCCGCGTAGGACGCGACGTGGGAGAACAGGGCACGGCGGCCGCGCGGGCCGCGGTGCTGCTTGGACTGGGCATCGGCGTCGCGCTGGACGAGATAGTCACCGGCCTCGTGGCCGGCGGCACCGCCGAGCCAGGTCAAGGCCAGGACCATCGTCCGGCGCAGAGCGCGTTCGGTCATCATGGAGCTGCTCCATTCCCTTGCTGGGTTGGGGTTGCTGGACCTCGGCGGGCGGCTCGTTCTTGGTCGGAGGGGCCGCCCGCCGAGGCGAACTCAGGTGAAATGGCGGCCGGACAGCTGGCCGTCGGCGGCGAGCTTCTTCGCCAACCGATCGATCCGTCCCCAATTGCCGCGAATGACCCGACGGGCCATGTCCTGGTGCTTGGCCTGCGACAACGAGCCCTGGCGGCGCAGCTTGGCGTAGTGGCCGAGGTCGGACTCCGAGCACTTCTTCGACCAGCGCATGGCCTCGCCCCGCCACATCCCGACGTTGCGCTGGGCCCACATCGCGCCGGCCTCCAGGCCGCCGAAGAACACCGCGAGCGCCCCGTCGACCTGGGCCTGGTTCGTCATGTCCGGATCGGCGTGGTCCATCTGCCCGGCATCGGACCGGATCCACACGCCCAGGACCTTGAGGCCGTACTCGCGGCACACCATCGCGTGCCCGACCTCGTGCGCGGCCAGCGCGAGCGTCGCCGCTTCCTCGTCGGTGTACTTGGCCATGACGGTCAGAACCCTCCGAGCGGGCCGTCGATCCGCAGCCCGGTCACCTCGGCGCCGGGCCCGATCGAGCCGCTCCGCATCACCACGGAGACCCCGCCGCCCCGGATGGGGGTGACCGTGCGGCTGTTCGTCGAGCTGGGCTCGCCGTAGAGGAACTCGGTCATCGCGTCCTGCAGCCGGGCGAAGTCCTCCGGGGTCCCGACGTCCGGGAAACCGGCCTTCTCCAGAGCGCCGAACACCGCGACCACCAGCCCGATCGGGGCCTTGGCCTGCGCCTCGGGACGCGGAACGGGATAGGCGTTGTCGTTGCTGTGCATGGAATCGGGCATGAACACACGTCCTTTCAGGACAGAGATCACTCGAAAGTGGCGACAGAGTTCGCGACGTTCCCGGCCACAGCCGCGGCGTTCATCACCACGACGTCCTCGTCCGAGTCCTCGTCCGACACCGGCACGACCACCGGCTTCGCGACCCGCCGGGCCCGAACCGCGCTGTTCCGTTCCAGAGCAGCCGACGACGCCGCCCACTCCTCACGGAACCGCTGGATACGACGCTTCATGAACTTCTCCGTTCGACCGTTCTGCAACCCCCAGCTGATACGCAAGGGGGGTTGCCGCCAAGGTACGCAACCCCCCTTGCGGGGGTCAATGGTGGTTTCCCTTGATCACCTGAATGCCGGACGAGCTATTCGGTAGCGAATAGCTCGTTATACGCGTCTTACCTGCGGTTTCGCCGGTTCAGGGCGGCGTAGACGCGGGCTCGCTCATGGATGCGACGGCGCCGCTCGACGGGGTCGAGCCCTGCGAACTCGTCGACGGGCTCGCTCGCGACCGAGGAGGACGGTGCCGGGATGGTGGCGTGGGCCTGGGCGATCAGCTTGTCCTGCAGCGGGGTCCGCAGTGCCGGCGCCGTCGCGACCTTGGCGCGACGTGCGGCATCGGCGACGCGGCGTTCGGCGACGACGGCGACCCTGGTGGCCTCGGCGCGGCGTTCCGCGGCGAGCTGGTCGCCGCATCGGCGGCCGTGGTCGGTGATGACCTGCGGCGTCAGGAAGCCGTGCTCGTCCTGCAGCCGGGCACCGATCACGCCGAAGGCCTCACGGGACACCCGCTGGTCCAGCTCGTCGACGAACTTGGCCAGGCGCCGGGTGTGCCGAGTGGGTAGCGGGCGGCCGCGCTCGTCGCGCCAGGTCGAGAGACGACTCCGAACCCAGCCCGCCGGGTGTATAACGGCGTATTCGACGTGGCCGGATTCGGTTCCTGACCAGCCGGTCGGTCGGTAGCGCAGGGCGTGGAGGACGTCGCGATTGCACCAGTCCGAACGCCACCAGGAGCGGCAGATCGAGCGGATGGCCCGAACACTCAACCGACCCAGGACGGGGTGCTGACGACGCAGCTCAGCGGCCGCCGCGAGCATCTGAGCCCGCGTGGTCGGGACCTTCGTCGCGAACTGGCCCTGCTCCTCGTCAATGCGGCCGCGAAGCGGCTCAATCGTCTGTTCATCGACCTCAGAAACCGTTGCTGACCTGTGGAAAATTTCCCTCGCGCGCGTACGTAGGTGACCAACAACGATCTTTAACTCTAAAAGATCAAAAGAACACGAGGGGGTCCAGGTTTTCTCCTCAGCGGCCTTGAGCTGGGCGATCTTGTCGCGCAGCTCGGCGATCGTCATCCGGTAGCGGTGGAGGCGTTCCTGCGGCTCGATGTGCTCGGCGTAGGCGGGGACCAGGAGGCCGTAGACGGCCGCGCGGTTGCCCTCGATGGGGCTGGCCATCGGCCGGAACTGCGGCGTGGAGCCGGGCTCGATCCGGTCAATCCAGCCCAGGATCCACAGCTGCCGCAGCCAGCGGGCGACGCTGGAGCGTCCCCAGCCGGTGGCCGCCTGCAGCCGTGCCCACGTCGGCCACGCCTCCCCCGTGGACCAGTCCGCCCAGTTCCGCAGCGTCTCCACCAGGACCTGGAGACGACGTCGAGCATCGCGACGCAGCCCCTGTAGCCACGGAACGGCCATCAGGAGCTTCGCCCACTCGGTCGGGCCCTCGGCGGCCCGCACCGGCACCGTGGCCGTCGGGGCCGCGCCGATCTCGGCCGCGCCGGCCTGTCCGCCGAACTGCGCCCAGCAGCGACCGCACAGGGTCGCCATCTCCGGGCTGGAGTAGCGCAGCGGAAGATCACGCCGAAGCTCCGCAACGGCGTTTCCGCAGGTAAAACAGGGTAGGTCGGCACGCCTCTGGTGCGCTCCGGACCCAGGGCTTATCCTGGGCACGCGAAAGGTCTCCTTTCGAAGTAGTGAGTACGGCCCCTGTGGCGGGGGCAGTACTCAAAAGGCCCCGTGAGGGGCGACCGATCAGTACGAGGACGGCGACTAGGTGGGTCGCCCGAAGCGAACGACGAGGCGAGCGGCTGGCAACCGCGACGCCTCGTCTTTATTTATGCGGTCATCAGCTGCTCCTGCTGCTGGTAGTTGACGGTTACGCCCTGCTCATTCAGGTGGTCGCTCAGCAGGCGGGCACAGAAATCGTTGAACGTCATCCCGTACTTCTTCGCCTGCTCCTCGGCTGCGGCCGCCAGCTCAACCGGCAGCTGCAGCGGCTTGCGCTTACGCAGCCCCTTCGAGGGCCTGCCAGTCTTCCGACGTTCCATGGCGCTCGTTCTATCGTTTCGCGCACATGAACCGGGGGAGGCGCGCCGCGTAGATCGCCACGTCATGCCAGCTCTCCAAGGCTGTTCAACAGACTGCCGCCTGAGGCAAACACGGCCGTCGCGTCGTCACTCCGCTTGTTTCGGGGATGCTGCTGCCCGACGGGATCCGCCAGTTCCGCTTCCCTGGTCGCCAGAATGAACTTTTCCGGGCCGTCGGCTTCAAGCATGTCGAGTGCGGTCTTCCAGTCCTTGATCAGGCCGAACATCTCGACAGCGCGGACCGCTCCGTCGCTGAGTACCGCGAGTCGTCGTATCGCACTTCGCGGGTACTCGCCTACCAGGGCATGGGACACGACGTTCGGATCCGCGGCCGCGATCCAGTAGCCACCAGGCTTGTTCCGGGCGGCGAGTTCCTTGTGCTTCATGGCGACCAGCGCTTCCTGCTTCTCTGCGCTGCCGATCAGGTACTTGTCTGCCTCTTTGCGTTCGGCGCTGGCCGTTTGGCTGACGCGGGCATCGCTGATCACGACGATCTCTGAGCCGATGTCGAGGACGATCGAGATGTCGGCCAGGACTGCGTAGCGGAGTTTGTCGTCTTCGAGGCGAAGGATCCCGGCGGCGGCGGATGGGGTGCCCGGGTGGTCGAGGTCGCACTCGGGATGTAGCGCCCGCACCGACGAAATCGCGTCCGCCAGTGCACCCGTCAGGGTCTGCGCTCGGCTTGCTGCCCCAGCGATGATGCCGGCGCCGAGCTTCCTGGTGTACCAGGGAACACCGTGGTGGCAACCGGTATCGGTGCGGATGGTGGCGCCGTCGAGCACCACGATGAGATCCGAGGTCGCAGCGACCCAGTCCTCATTTGGCACACCGGTTTTCCCTGGCGCGGTTGCACTGGTGAAGAACATGAGTGGTTCCCTACTTGTCGGCGACGTAGATGGGGGAAATCGCTTTTACTTCGTTGATTTCCCGGCTGTCGCCGTCGTAGGCACAGGAGATCAGAGCTGACCACCTCTTGGTTTTGACCTGCTGGTAGATCTCTTCGATGTTGGCGGCGAGGTAGTGCGCGGCGCCCAGGGTGCCCATCGCATGGATCCCCGCCAGGTACAAGAACGTGCCCTTCCCATCCGGCCGGGGAAGTCGGCCGACGTAGGCGTAGTCGGCATGCTCACCCGCATCGGAGGGTGAGCGGTAGACCTGGTCTTGGTTGTGGTCTTTGAGAAACCAGCCTCGCGAGCCATTGCCGAAACCGAGGTTGGGATCCGATTCGAGCATCTGTCCGACGAGCGGCAGGAGCCGCGGGCTGCACAGGACAACGAGGTTTGCCCTGTTCAGGCTCACGATGCCGGGCGGCGGCACGATCTCGTACTCGGTAGTCATCCTGTAGTCGCCGGCGAGTTTGGACAGCACGTTGTAGGCCGCGAGGGCTTCCGCGCTGATCACTGCGGACGGATTCGTCCGCCCGCTCTCCCATTTGCCGCCGATGGCGAAGTGGAGCGCTCCGGTGCCCAGCAGGGCGCGCTCTGGCTGCGGTCCTGACGTGAGCAGCTGGCCGATCCTGGCCCGGCTCATGCCGAGCTTCTTTCCAAGCTCACCCTGGGTCGCACCTTCGGCGATGAGGTCCTGAAGGGCTTCCCGCCGAATGCGGCTGAGTTCGTTCGTGAAGTCCTGTTGACGTGCAAGAACGTCCCCAACCTTGCGCGCACGGGTAAGCGGGTCAGCTCTGACCAGCTCGGCCAGCGCCTCCTCGTAGTAGTCCACAGGCGTCTCCGGTCCTCGGGTGCGAACATTCGCGGCCAATCTTGCCACAGGGGTTGACCCGCGCAAGGGAGGTTGCCTACTTTGATCAAGGGCAACCCCCCTTGCGGGTCACCGGGGGGTTGCCCTTGAAGCCAAGGGGCCCTCGCTGGGATGCCGCCCAGCGAGGGCTCGGAACAGGTCAGACGAGTAAGGAGCCCGACCCATGTTCGACGTTATCGAAGGCGACACGACGGTTCTCGCCGGTGGTGTTGCGGTGCCCTCGGCGAGCCCGGTGGCTGAGGTGGTGCCGTTCTGGCAGGTGGATCTGGAGCCGTATGGCGAGGACGCGCTGTCGGATGAGCAGCTGCTCATGGTCGCGCGGTTGGAGTTTCAGGAGCTGCAGCTGCGGCGGACCCGTGGCGAGGACGAGGGCGGCCCGGTTCTGGGTTCGTACCGGCGTCCTGTCGTCGTGGTCGACGAGCTGGACGAGGTCTTCGAGGCGTTCGAGGATCAGGCCGACGTCTACGCCGAGCTGACCGACGCGGCGCTGCCGGGCATGTGGCCCGCGCAGGGCGAGCTGGCGGTTCGCCGTGAGCGCCGGATGGCCGCGAAGACGCTGCGTGCGGCGATCGGTGGTGTGGCGTGACCAGCACCGATGGCAACTGGCGTGAACGTGCAGCGTGCTCGACGGCGCGCCTGATGAAGGTCGCTCCGGAGCTCGCGCACCGCGCGGCCGAGGCGTTCTTCCCGGTGGGCAGCGAGGACACGGCCGAGAACAAGCGGGCGATCGCGCAGGCCAAGGCCGTGTGCGCGGGGTGCCCGGTGAAGGCGGAGTGCCTCGACGACGCGCTGGCCGCGAAGTGGACCGATGGTGTGTTCGGCGGGCTGTCGGCCGCTGAGCGCCGCCAGCTGGGCCGGACGAAGCGGGCGGTGGCGTGATGGGGCGCCGTCTGGGTTCGCTGCGTCTGGCCTCGGTGCCGTGGTCGCAGGATCAGGAGTTCGTCTACGGCGAGCACGAGGGCCTGCCGCTGCTGAAGCGCAACTGCGCGCCGCGTGACCTGCTGGCCACCGCGCGGCAGCTGCGTGCTCGTGGGCTGCGCCCGGGCGGGAAGGACCCGGTCGCGGTGCTGGTCACGAAGCACCCGGCCAGCGGGAAGACGAACTTTTCGTCGCTGTGGCAGATCAGCGAGTGCGTGCCGGTGCGGCCGCAGACGCCGGCGAAGCGGGCGTCGATCGCGCGGGCGACTGCGTCGCGGCGGGTGTGCCGGGACTGCGGCGAGCGGGCCTGGAAGGACCTGCCGTACCGGTTCGGGCGGCGGTGCGAGGCCTGCCGCTACGACCTGGGCCTGGTCGACGTCGATGACGAGCTCCACGAGCTGCTGGTCGGGGAGCCGACGTTGTCGGCCGCCGAGCACGCTGCGCTGGACCAGGCGCTCGTCGACGAGCGCGAGGCCGCGGCGCTGGCGCCGGTCATCCCGCTGCCCCGCCGGGCCGAGGTCCCGGCACCGGCCCGATTTCGCGGGGCGGTGATGGCGTCATGAGCGGCCTGATCGAGCTGCAGGAGCTCGCGGTGGCCCGGCCGGGCAGCACAGCGCCGGTCGAGGAACACGCCGCCTGGTACCGGGCGAAGGCCCGCGTGCTGTCCGAGGAGGCGCGGTTCGAGAAGGCGTCCGGCCACGACGAAGCCGCCGCACGGCTGCGGTCGCTGGCACTCGACGCCCACCACCACGCCGAGCGGCTCGTCCTGGAGGCCGAGGCCGCCCGCGCCATCCCTTCCGCTCGCACCACCACCGAGACCACCGAGGTGATCTGACATGTCCGCCTTCGACGTCCTCGACCGCTTCGGCACCGCGGCTTTGCTCCGGTTCCTGGGCCTGGTCGTGCTGTTCGTGGCCCTGCACCTGGTGCGGATCCCGCTGCACCTGCTGGCCCGGGTGCTGGAGATCGGGATGGTCCGCGTCAACAAGCAGCTGGCCACCTCGGTCGCCCACGACGCCGGCGACCGGCCGCGCCGCCCGCACAACGACTTCTTCGCTCCCCTGCGCCCCACCGCCTGAAAGGACTTCGTCATGACCAAGAACTCGCTGCCCACCGCCCGCGACCGCGCGATCGAGGGCACCCTCACCCGCACCGACAAGGCGATCTCCTACCTCGGCTGGCACGCCCCCGAGCTGATCGCCATCGCCCTGATCGCCCTCACCGCCGGGATCTTCGCCGGATGGCTGCTGGTGGCGGCGCTGCTGCCGCTCGGCTACGCCGCCTACGACGACATCGAGCGCTTCCGCGCCAACCGGAAGGAACAGCGACGCCGCGAGCTGCGCGCCGCGACCCGCAAGGCCGCCGAGGACGAGGTCGCGATCGACCTGGACGCGCTGCAGGACGACCTCGCCGCCCCGGCCGCCGTCGAGGACCAGGACGACGACGTGACGACCGAGGGGACGCGGTCGGCGTGAACAAGACAGTTCCCTTCGGGCCTTTCGGCCAGATCGCGTCGTCCTGGACCGCGGTGTTCGTCATCGACGACACCTCGGAGGCGGTCGCTGTCGGCAGCTGGCCCGACCGGGCCGAGGCCATCAAATGGGGCCGTGACCCCTGGTTCCGGGGGCGCGCGAAGTTCCAGGGCCTCGCCCCGCTGATCAACCCCAAGGACTTCACCGCCGAGCTGGACGGAGGCAACCACCGATGAGCACCTACCGCGAGCAGGACCGCGAGGACCGGAAGCTGGCCGCGCAGCTGAAGACCGACGCCAAGATCGCCGATTCCCAGGCCCGGATCGCCGAGCGGCGCGCGATCGGCGAGCAGCGCCGCCTGGACCAGGCCGCGGCCGCCGAGCAGGCCCGCCGCGACCGGCAGATCAAGCGGGACAACCGCGCCGACCGCTGGGCGGCGCTGCGGTCGTGGGCGGCCGCGCACTACCTGGACCTGATGTTCGTACCGATCATCGTCGTCCCCGGGATCTTGTCCTGGGTCGCGATGGCCGTCTACGGGTCCGAGGTGTTCGGTCCGACCGGCTGGCTGCTGCCGATGTTCTCCGAGGCCGCGGCCTGGGCCTTCGCCGCCGCGAACACCCTCACCCGCCGCCGGCGCCCCGGCGCCCCGACCTGGCACCTGGTCACCGGAGTCTGGGTGTTCTCGGCGGTCCAGGCGCTGTTGAACTTCATCCACGGCTTCGCGGGCGACAAGGGCCGCCTCGACTACGGCGCGGTCATGGCGGCGGTGGCGATCTCCGGTGTGCTCGCGCACCAGCTGATCACCGCCGGGCCGCGCATGACCAAGGCCGAGCGCGCCGACGCCCAGATCCGCCAGGCCGCAGCCAAGCGCGAGCTCGCGGTCCGCAAGGCCGCGACCCGCACCGCGGTGGCCGAACTCGACGAGACCGGCCAGGCCCGCCTGGTCTACCGGCCGGGCACGGTGACCCTGCGCCGCCGGATCGCCCGCCGGTCGGTGCTTGTCGAAGCCGTGGTTCCCGCCCGGCCGATCCCGGTTCCCGACCTCGGCGAAACGCTCGCCGACGCGGCCGCTCGCTACCTCGACAGCGACGAGGCCACCGGCATCCGGAACACCCTGGGAACAGCGCAAACCCCTGCTCTGGAGGACGTCGACGGCGCCGGGGACGACGAGCGGGGAACCAGGTTCCGCGACCTGCTCAAACGCATCGGCCCCGGTGCCCGCGACGAGCGCTTCGAGCAGTTCCTCGACCAGGTTCGCCGCGCGGTCGACGCCGGGGATCTGCCCGCCCAGCCCAGCCGCAAGCAGGTCCGGGACCTGCTCGGCTGCCGCACCCAGGTCGCCGGGGCGGTCCGGCGAGCCTTCCTCGACGACGACGGCGACGACGTCCCGGTCGCCGCGTGATCTGCCGGGTGGTGGCCGCGCCTCCGACCCACGGTCACCACCCGGCGCCCAACCCCTCACCAATCCCTCTTCAGCACGGAGACCCGCACAGCATGAGCACCCCTCAGGAGCATTCGATGGACGAGCAGAACGTCGTCTACCTGCCTTCGGCGGGCCGCACTGTGCCCGTCTCCAACCCCACCGGTTCCCGACCCGCGCACCCCGTGGGAACAGCGCAAACCTCCCTGGACGTCGTCGACGAGCCGATGGAGGCGGAACTGGTTCCCATGGAAGACAACGCCGAGATCGACGCGCGGCTGCGCGGGCAGCGGCTGCTGCAGTTCCGGCAGTCCTCCGCCCAGCAGGCGATCGCACTGTCACACCGAGCCGCCGACCGCCTGCCCAACCGCCAGGTTCGCCGCGTGGTGGCCAAACGAGCCGCGCGCGCGGTGGGAATGTCGGTCCGCAACGCCGCCACCGATCCGTTCCTCGGGGTGAAGATCCTGGTGAACCGCTACCTGGACTGGCTGATGGTCGCGCACCTGCGTGAGGACGGCCGGCGGGACAAGGGACCACAGGCCCATCACCACGAGACCATTCAGCAGGCCACGAAGCGGACTGCGCTGATCAGCCTCGCCGGAGCGACCGTCGCTGGCGGAACCGTCGCCGGTGACCTGCTGATCTACCCCGATGCAAACCCGGTGATCTGGAGCGGCGCGGCCGCGATCGGCTTCGGGTGCTGGCTGCGTGGACACGTCACCCGGCGCCGGGAGGCGCGGATCGCCGCGGCGAAGCGGGGCGAGTTCCGCACGCCGTCGACCTCGGGCGTTCCGGACGAGATCACCTTGACCGGGGCCTACCAGGCGGCCGGGATCCTGCGGTCGCCGACGACGAACAACGCCGGCGAGGTGACGAAGCCGGGGCAGGCGCTGCGCCTGGTGGAGAAGACCTTCTCGGGCGACCGGTGGAAGGCGGTCGTCGAGTTCCCGGCAGGCATTTCCGCAGCTCAGGTACGGAAAAAGCACGCCGAGATCGCGTCGGCGCTGGGCGCGTCGGTGGACACGGTCTTCCTGTCGCTGGTGCGCGGGCACGCCGGTCGTCTCGCGATGACAGTGTTCGCCGAGGACCCGTTCGACGGGCACCCGGTGGCGTCGCCGCTGGTCCACAAGGCGGCCGGGACGCTGAGCCCGTATGAGCACAACCGCCTCGGTGCGACCCCCACCGGCGAGGACGTCACGCTGAGCCTGTTCCAGGGAAACCTGCTGGTCGCGAGCATGCCCGGCTACGGGAAGACCTCGGTCATCCGGGTCGCGCTCACCCCTGCCGTGCTCGACCCGTACACGCGGCTGGTGGTGTTCGACGGCAAGCCCGACAACGCCGACAACACCCCGTACGCGCAGATCGCGGAGACGTTCCGGCAGGGCGACGACGACGAGATCGCGCTGGAGCTGCTGCACCTGCTGCGGAAGCTGTTCCTCGAGGGCCAGCGCCGGTTCGGCAAGATCCGTCGCCTCGGCGAGGACAAGCTCAACCGCCGGATCCACGAGAACACCGCCGACCCGGATCTGGCTCTGACCTGCGTGTTCATCGACGAGGTGCACCTGTTCACCGCCAACCGGCAACCGGGGCCGTGGTCGGGCGCGGACGGCAGGGACGCCACCGTCGGCCAGCTGATCACCGAGGAGATCGTGCGGATCATCAAAACCCCTGGTCGCGCTGGGGGGATCCCGATGATCCTGGCCACTCAGGACGTGAACGAGTCCACCGGTGGCCTGCCGCGCGCGATCACGAAGGTCATGAACTCCCGGATCGGGCTCTATCTGGACGGACCGCAGGAATCGAACTCGATCCTCGGGCAGGGCAAGGCCTCGCAGGGCTGGGACTGCTCGGCGGACTCGATGATGCGTCAGGGGATCGGCATCCTGCGCCGCGGCATGCCCCAGCCCGGTGAGGCCCCGCTGCTCAAGGCCAAGTGGGACTACATTTCCGCAGCTCAGGCGGCTGATATCGCCGAGCGGGGTCGTGCGGAGCGGCAGCGTCTCGGGCTGCTGCGCGGTGAGGCCCTGGCCTGGGTACCGGAGAACGAGCTGGTCGTGCCCGACGTCGACGAGGACGACGTCCAGGCGCAGCAGGCCGAGGTCGAGGCGGCGCTGCCGGAGCTGGGCGAGAACGCGACCGCGGTCGCAGCTCAGGCCGTTGAGCTGATCGTGACCAGCCAGTACGGGTCACCGGCGATGCTGCAGCGCAAGCTCCGAATCGGCTGGCACGACGCCCAGCAGCTGATGGACCACCTGGCCCAGCACGACATCGTCGGACCGGTCACCAACGCCGACGGGCAGCGGGACGTGCTAGTAGCGGCGGACCGGCTGGACGAGGCGCTGCTGCGGCTGGCTTCTGTCCCCGCGCATGCCCCGGCGGCGCCGGCCGCGCTGCCTCCGGTGCTGGCCGAGGTCCATCAATACGTCACCGGCGACGATCGTGACCTCGTGCCCTCGCAGGAGCTGTACGACCAGGCGCTCAGCGAGCAGACGCGCGCCAACGTCACCATGACCGCGTTCGGCCGGGAGATGACCAAGCTCGGCATTGCGAAGGACACCGGCCCTGGCCGTGGCAGCCCTGTCGGCAGGCGGGTCGCCGACATTCACGCGGCCGCCGAACGCATCACGAATGGTGGGTCTGTCTACCCGGAAACCGTAGAAAAGTAGTACGGAGAGTAACGGATTCCGTCACTCGTTCGCACGGTTCGAGGGAGGTCGAAACCGTCTGCCGAACCGTCCCCCTCGCGCAGACGGTTTGAGGGGCTCAGACGGTTCGCGCAGACGGTTGGCCAAAGCATCTGATCTGCGCCGATCGAACTGTCCGACGGTTTCGAAGCGGAGCTCACAACTCGGCGGAGAAGCCGGTGAAACCGCAGGTCGTCCCCTTTTCCGGGGCACCTTTTCCCATGACGACCAACTGTCCGACCAAACGCGCAAGATGAACACCTATCCCGAAGGGGCTTTCGCCATCGCGTCACGACCCAACCTCAGCCAGATTCCCGACCTTCAGAAGGGCTCCCGCATGGACCAGCAGACACCGTCATTCCGGACGCGAGTGAACGCTCTCAACGGCAAGCTCGCCATCCGACTCGACGATCTCCGCTACGCGATCGCCGGACACGCCCAGCGATCCGATCTGCCGCCATGGCGGCGCATCGTCGGCATCGGCTTCGGCGTAGTCGCTGGCGCCGGACTCGTCGCCCTGGCCGTGGCCGCGATCGTCGCGATCGTGGACCTCGTCGGCCTGGGATTGAAGAAGGCCGGTGAGTTCGCCTCAACGGTGGCGACCTCACCGATCGTCGACATCGCGGTCGATCCGGTCCGCAACTGGATCACCTCGCACGGCGAAGGACTCGCCGTTGGCACTACCGGTCTTGCGTGGATGTGGGCAACCTCAGGCGGCGTGCTGTTCCTGATGTCGACGTTGCGCGTCCGGGCGGCACGTTTCATCGGCTGGCCTGGTTTCGGTCTCGCGACCGTCGCAATGGCCTGGGACGGCTCGATGGACGTTCACCGGCCCGTGGCGTCCGGAATGGCCGCGCTGATCTGGTGTCTGCTGTCCCTGGTCGCTTTCCGACGGCGTTACTTCACCTGATCCGTAGAACCCCCATCGCACGAACGGCCCGCCGGTACCTCACTGGCGGGCCGTCTTCATGTTCGCGACAGGCCGATGTCACGTGCGGGAGTTAAGGAGTTAAGTCCTTAAGGACTATCGTTACGGACTTAAGAACTTAAGGATGCTGGGATCAAGCGAGCCGGAGGAGAAGTCGTGTGAGTTACAAGCTGGCTGTGTGCAACAACAAGGGCGGTGTGGGCAAGACGAACGAGGTCATCAACGTCGCCGTCTTCCTCGTCGTCATGTACGGGCTACGTGTCCGTGTGATCGATCTGGATCCTCAGGCTGACTCGTCCGCCGCTTTGGGCTTTGAGGTCGACACGGAAGAAGATGCGCCTTCGGTCTACGACGCGATCACTGACGCGTACGCACGTCAGCGCCTGGTGACAGGGACGGCTGCTCGTGCCATCCAAGAGTGCCGTTGGGATGTTCCGTGGAAGGACAAGCTGACGTTCATCCCGTCGCGCTTCGATCTCGAAGAGGCGAACCAGGTCGCGCCGAATCTCGACTACTACCTGCGTCTGCGCGCGGCGCTCGAAGGCACCGACGATGACGTCGACGTGACGTTGTACGACTGCCCGCCGTCTCTGGGCGTGCTTCCGCAGATGGCGTGGGCGGATTCCGATGACGTCATGCTCGTGACTCAGCCGTCGTTCCGCTCGTACCGCGGCCTCCGGCGTACCCAGGCGCAGCTGTACTACGTGAAGGACAAGCTGCTGGTGCCGGACCTCGACGTCGTCGGGTACGTCATCAACGGCGCTCGCGATCAGACGAAGAACCACCAGCACTGGACGAAGCGGATCATCAGCGAGCTTGGTGAGGACCGGCACTGGGGCACTGTGCCGCTGCGCGCCACACTCTCCCGGCTCGACGACCAGCTCAAGGCGGTCGAGTTCATGGACGACTCCGCCGAGAAGGAAGCGCTCAAGGCGCACTACAAGCCGATCGTGCACCGCATCCACACGCTGGCCACCACCACTATCAACGAGGAGATCTAAGTGGCAGACGAATACCCACCCGGCAACGGCCCGCTTCCGGGCAGCGGTGAGGACAAGGAGCAGCGCCGTCGGCGACGCGGTGCGCTGCCAGGCGGGGAGGGCAGGACCGAGCCACCTCCGTTGTCCACCGGTCCGGCGCCGGCCGCCGAGGGCGATCTGGCGATGACGGCGAAGCAGAAGCTGCCCGAGCCGAAGGTGTGGGGACTTCGAGTATCGGAGAGCCACTACGACACCGCGCGCACGATGACCAACGTGCTCGCGACCCGCTATCGGCTCGACCAGCGGCAGGTCGGTGAACTGATCATCCAGTTCCTCGTGCAGAACCGGTTCGCTCTCGACGAGTACGTCGCGAACCAGGTCGGCCCGGCGATCGACTTGGACTTCTTCACCAAGACCCAGAGCTGAGCCTTCCCACCAAGGCCGGGGTCGGCGCTCGTCACTCGAGCATCGGCCCCGGCTTCGTACTGTCCGGGGGCCTACTCGTCGGGGTCTTTGCCGGGTGGCGGCGCGGGCAGGCCTGCCATCAGTTCGCCGAGGTCGATCTGCAGGGCGTCGGCGAGGCGGGCGACGACGAGGACGCTCGGATGCACTTCGCCGCGTTCGATCTGGCCGATGTAGGTCCAGTGGACGCGCGCGCGGCGGCCGAGGCGCTCCAGGCTCCACTTCGGTGTCCGGGCTTGCCGGGCGGCGCGCAGGCGCTCGCCGAGTGCTACGGCGAAGTCGGAGGCGGGCGGGCTGGGCACGCGCCAATGACTATCGACCTAAGGGAGATCGAGCCAGAGACGATCACCACAAGGTGATTAGCCTTATGTCTATAGTCATAAAATGCGCGAGTCGTCCCCGGAACCAGCAGGTCAGCAGCCCGTGTCCGGCGCGCCGATCGTTCGCGTCCGGCTCCGTCGTGGCGCGGTCATGCCGACCGGCAGGGTGGCGGGGGAGAGCGATCGCCAGGTGCATCTCGCGCCTCTGCCCGCCGGCGTCGACGGGCCGGTCCGGCTGGTTGCGTTCTGTGGGTTGGTGATCCAGCCGGGAACGGTCGACGTCGTCGAGGGGATGTCGGGCATGCCGTGCACGGTGTGCCTGCTGCGCTCTCCTGGCCCTGCGAACACGGCGGCCCCCGCGCCTTGAGCGCGGGGGCCGTTTGTGAGTCCCGTGTCTGGTCAGGCATCCGAGTCCGGGGTGACCGAGACGACCGCGATGTTGCTGGAGTCGTTGAACACGGCATCTTCGCGCTGGCGGGCTTCGTCGTCGGTGAGGTTGTGTTCGGTGAGCTTGTCGCCGTTGCGGGTCCAGCTCTCGACCTTGGCCACAGGGTTGCCCTTTCAGGGTTGGGGTTTCGGACGCGGTGGGCTGGTGGTGTTCATCGCGACTTGCGGCGCTGGGCGTAGGAGTCCTCTGCCGCGTGCAGAGGCGTGCCGTTCTTCGTGGCGGTGTAGATCTCGTGAGCCTGGTTCGGGTCGCCGTAGCCGGGGTTGC
The DNA here is from genome assembly GCF_000400635.2 of Amycolatopsis keratiniphila. Lineage (NCBI taxonomy): Bacteria > Bacillati > Actinomycetota > Actinomycetes > Pseudonocardiales > Pseudonocardiaceae > Amycolatopsis > Amycolatopsis keratiniphila. The sequence goes on from NC_023497.1 coordinate 29,725, forward strand.
ACTGCGAGCAACGGTCGACCATCCGGACGGATTCGCACTGGGGGTGCATCGGACTGTCCTTTCAGGGGTCGGATTTCGGAGGTCAGCGGGCGGCGAGGTAGTCCGCGGCCTGGGTGAGCAGGGGCAGGTGGGCTTCGTAGAGGCCGCCGTCGGCGGCGAGCTTGTCGGCGAGCTGGGCGACGTCGACGAAGCGGAACCAGCGGGCATCGGTGGCATCGTCGCCGGCGGTGGCGGGAACGACGTCGGGCAGCTGGAACAGCGCGGCCGTGCTCGCGACCCAGGCGTGGTCGGTGTTGCGCCAGTCGCTGACGACTACGCGGCTGAGGATGACCGGGGTGGTGTCGGTGAGGTCGACGCCGGTTTCCTCGCGCAGTTCGCGGACGAGGGTCTTCGGCGCGGTCTCGCCGGGGTCGACCATGCCGCCGGGGATCGCCCACGCGCCGATGTCGTCCCGGCGGATGAGCAGGATCTTCCGGTCGGCACCGTCACCGGCGACCACGATGGGGTCCGCGGCCTGGTTCTCACCCCACTTGCCGAGGTTGCGGCCGGTGCGGCCGGTGCGGCCGTTGGGGTGCAGCGGCCAGCCGCGCTCGTCGAGGTCGAACGGCACCAGCGCGGCGGCGAGACGGTCGCGCATGTCCAGAACGTCATCGGGGGTTTCGGCGGGTTCGGCCCAGCCTTCGGCGACGCTCGCGGCCAGGCCGTTGGGGCGCAGTTCGGGCGGGGTGATGTCGACTGGCAGGTAGCCGTGCCACGGCACCGACCAGGACCGCATGTTCATCGGCACCTTCGTACCGGGGTGGTCGACCGGTCCGTGGCCGCCTGTCGCCCACAGCTCGGCCGGGGTGCGCTTCTTGTCCTGCAGCTCGCCGCGGCGGGACTGCGCGGTTGCGCGCGGCACCCCGAGGTTCGCGGCGAGTTTGCCGAAGGTGCCGCCCAGCTCGGCGTGTGCCCGGATCGCGGCGGCCTGGACGCCTTCCAGCCGAGCCAGCAGCGCGGCGACGTCACTGAGCACCCAGTCCTGCCAGTCCACGCCCGCGGTGACCGGGCGATCCTTCATCGACACCCCGCCGGCCGGGACCGGGTCCTTGCCCGAGCGCCAGGCCGCGATCGCGACCAGCACTGTGTCCAGTGCCTCGGCCAGTTCGCGGGCGGACGTCCCCAGCGCGTCGACCTGATCGGCGGTGAGCGAAATGGTCAGGTCCAGCCCGCCGCGACGAGCCTGAACGCCATCCTGAGTCCTCAGCATGACAACCCCTCCGTATCGGATTTCGTACGTCCCACTGTACGAACTTCAATACACCTAGCAAGTGGGGTTGCCACCTCTCACCCGATCGGCCTTATCGGACTCCGCCGCACTGGGCAAAAAGTGGACAACTTGCGGCGGCCCCTAGACACGAGGGTGCGAGTTGTGGCCTCATAGTCCCTGTTAGAAAACAAATACGCGTTACGCGTAGATGATTCCGGGACATGGAGGAAGACCAGATGGCCAAGAACAACAAGCCGCTGAAGGGCGTCGGAAAGATCGCGGAGAAGGACGACATCGCCCCCGAAGGAGAGGTCATCACCGAGCAGCACATCCGCGACTACCGCGCCTCCGTCGAGGAGACCCATCGGAGGATGGGCCTGCCCACCGACAACCTGTGGAGCGACGACTGACAGCCCGCAAGCACCCAGCACCGCCGGACGTGGGACCAGGTCAAAGGCCTGGTCCCACGTCCTTTTCGGGACGGTAGGTTTCCGCTATGACCGAGCGCGACGTCAACGAGCCTGCCGCCGCGGAACCTGCGACTCCGGCCAACCACGGGCTGATCGGCACCGAGGAGCTCGCCGAGCACTACGGGATCTCCGAGGCCGCCGCCCGCCGGCTGATGTCGGACTTCAACATCCCCGTCGTGCGCGGTTACCCGCGCGAGGCCGCACTCGGTGTCCAGCGCCCCGGCCGCCGCGCCGGCCCCGGCCGGGGGCACAAGGGGCCGCACCCCATCACCGACGACGGGGCGGGGACCCACGTCAGCTGACTGACCCCTCGGGCTCGATCGCCGTGGCCGCGACGGTCGGCACGGGCATGCGCAGCAGCTGCAGGACCGCGTCAGTGGGCACCTCGATCACGATCCCGGCGACGGCCTGGACGTCGTGGTCGAGAGCTTCCTCCGCCACCACGCGCCGCCAACCCGACGGATTCTCCGCGACCATCGCGGCATCCCACGCGTCGACCAGCATCGGCCGATCCGGCGCGTCCGAACTCGTCACCACCACGGCATAGATCTTCATCGCGACCCTTTCCTCCCGGCACGAACGACCGTCGCGAGAACCATGCGGCGACGATGTGGATCGGATGTGGGCCGAACGTGGATTGCCGTGGCCGTAGTGCGCCTCCAACACCGAACGCGACCATGCGGAGACACTGAGTCGGTGACTGAAGAACAGGACAGGCAATCTGGAATCTACTGGCGGACGACCTCGTTTCAAGCGGCTCCGCCGGGGTGGCGCTTGCTGTGCATTTTCATGGGACGGCGGGATGTCACGCCGATCGCGGGATGGCTGTTCCAGGAGCGGCACGACTTCACCTACACCGACGCACCGGGCAGCGAGAGGCTGGAGCCGAAACTCGGGCTTGACGCGCAGGCAGGCCCCTCGACGCGAGTTATCCCTGGGTACCGCCCTACTCGAGGTTATGGCTGGGAGGTTCAGGCCATCGACATCGACGGCACGAAGGAGATCTGGCAAGTACTGGGACCGGGCGATGCAGATCCCACTCACGAGGAATGGGAGGCCGAGATCGCTCGCCGCGGCGCGTAGCCAGCGAGGTCGTTCCTAGCGCCTTTTGGCGAGCTTGTGGAACTGGTCGGTGAGCATCTCGACATCCTCGCCCCACACGGGTGGTCGCTTGTCCGGGCCACAGCAATCCGGCTTGCCCACCCGCTCGGTAGGCCGCGGGATGCCGAGCAGCTCGAAGAGCTGGGTGTAGACGTCGATGCCGGGATCGGCATCATCGTGCGGACCGACCAGGAGGACACGAGCGTCCTGGGGAGCGGCGAAGGCGACGATCACGCGCAGCTCGCCGTAGAAGTGGAACACGCACAACCGCTCGACGTGCTCGCCGGTCATGCGGTAGGTCAGTGCTTTGCAGCCGGACGTTTTGATCCTCTGCAGCCAGCTCTCGAACGCACGCTGCGGCCGGCCACGAAGCTGTCCGATCTGCTGTTGGGCAATAGGCGTCGCTCGCACTCTGACCTGCATCCGGCAAGCCTGCCAGGTGTCACATTCCTGGCAGGCTCGGCCTGGTTGCTACTCAGAGATCGATCAGTTCGCCGCGGCGCATCTGCGCCAGGCTTTCCTGCAGGTCGTCCCGATCAAGAACGGCCTGGTCGGACAATCGCCACCACACCTTGTCCATCAGGTCGTTGGTCTTGGTGCCTCGCTCTCGAAGCGTGTTCACCAGATGCAGGACGAGGTGAAGACGGTGCGGGTCCAGCTGTCGGACGGAACTGGTCCTGCGCTCCGCCTCGGTCAGCACGCCCTTATCCAGCCATGCTCGAACTGTCGGCTGCGACAACTCCAGCAGCTTGGCAGCGGCACTAACCGACACAGGCGACATCGCCGCGAGCGCGCTGTCGATCGTCGCGTTCAGCCGCCTGACTCCCTCACACGGATCTTGCTGTACCGCGTCACGGGCGTCTTCGAGCTGCTCTACCAGGGCCCAAGCATCCTGGATGCAACCGTCCTCGATGAGCGTCTTCGTCATAGTCAATGCACCTCCTTGCCCTCCAGT